>NZ_CP133266.1:2337500-2355000 GCF_030915485.1 Neobacillus sp. PS3-40
CACTGTTCGTAATGGAGCAGTATCTTTACCTGAATACATAGGGTATTGAAGGTAGACCCGGGGAACTGAAACATCTAAGTACCCGGAGGAAGAGAAAGCAAACGCGATTCCCTGAGTAGCGGCGAGCGAAACGGGAAATAGCCCAAACCAAGAGGCTTGCCTCTTGGGGTTGTAGGACACTCAACATGGAGTTACAAAGGAACGGGGTAAATGAAGCGACCTGGAAAGGTCAGCCGTAGAAGGTAAAAGCCCTGTAGTTGAAACTTCGTTCCCTCCTGAGTGGATCCTGAGTACGGCCGGACACGTGAAATCCGGTCGGAAGCAGGGAGGACCATCTCCCAAGGCTAAATACTCCCTAGTGACCGATAGTGAACCAGTACCGTGAGGGAAAGGTGAAAAGCACCGGAAGGGGAGTGAAATAGTTCCTGAAACCGTGTGCCTACAAGTAGTCAAAGCCCATTAATGGGTAATGGCGTGCCTTTTGTAGAATGAACCGGCGAGTTACGATTACATGCAAGGTTAAGTTGAAAAGACGGAGCCGCAGCGAAAGCGAGTCTGAATAGGGCGAATGAGTATGTGGTCGTAGACCCGAAACCAGGTGATCTACCCATGTCCAGGGTGAAGTCCAGGTAACACTGGATGGAGGCCCGAACCCACGCACGTTGAAAAGTGCGGGGATGAGGTGTGGGTAGCGGAGAAATTCCAATCGAACTTGGAGATAGCTGGTTCTCTCCGAAATAGCTTTAGGGCTAGCCTCACGTAGTAAGAGTCTTGGAGGTAGAGCACTGTTTGGACTAGGGGCCCTCATCGGGTTACCGAATTCAGACAAACTCCGAATGCCAAAGACTTATCCGTGGGAGTCAGACTGCGAGTGATAAGATCCGTAGTCAAGAGGGAAACAGCCCAGACCACCAGCTAAGGTCCCAAAGTATACGTTAAGTGGAAAAGGATGTGGAGTTGCTTAGACAACCAGGATGTTGGCTCAGAAGCAGCCACCATTTAAAGAGTGCGTAATAGCTCACTGGTCGAGTGACTCTGCGCCGAAAATGTACCGGGGCTAAACGTATCACCGAAGCTGTGGATTGACATCTTAGATGTCAGTGGTAGGAGAGCGTTCTAAGGGCGTTGAAGCTAGATCGTAAGGACTAGTGGAGCGCTTAGAAGTGAGAATGCCGGTATGAGTAGCGAAAGATGAGTGAGAATCTCATCCACCGAATGCCCAAGGTTTCCTGAGGAAGGCTCGTCCGCTCAGGGTTAGTCGGGACCTAAGCCGAGGCCGAAAGGCGTAGGCGATGGATAACAGGTTGATATTCCTGTACCACCTCTTTATCGTTTGAGCAATGGGGGGACGCAGAAGGATAGGGTAAGCGCGCTGTTGGATATGCGCGTCTAAGCAGTTAGGCTGTCAGTGAGGCAAATCCCGCTGACGTGAAGGCTGAGCTGTGATAGCGAGGGAAATTTAGTACCGAAGTTCCTGATTCCACACTGCCAAGAAAAGCCTCTAGCGAGATAAATGGTGCCCGTACCGCAAACCGACACAGGTAGGCGAGGAGAGAATCCTAAGGTGAGCGAGAGAACTCTCGTTAAGGAACTCGGCAAAATGACCCCGTAACTTCGGGAGAAGGGGTGCTCTTTGGGGTGAATAGCCTCGAAGAGCCGCAGTGAATAGGCCCAGGCGACTGTTTAGCAAAAACACAGGTCTCTGCGAAGCCGCAAGGCGAAGTATAGGGGCTGACGCCTGCCCGGTGCTGGAAGGTTAAAAGGAGGGGTTAGCGCAAGCGAAGCTCTGAATTGAAGCCCCAGTAAACGGCGGCCGTAACTATAACGGTCCTAAGGTAGCGAAATTCCTTGTCGGGTAAGTTCCGACCCGCACGAAAGGCGTAACGATCTGGGCACTGTCTCAACGAGAGACTCGGTGAAATTATAGTACCTGTGAAGATGCAGGTTACCCGCGACAGGACGGAAAGACCCCGTGGAGCTTTACTGTAGCCTGATATTGAATTTTGGTACAGCTTGTACAGGATAGGTAGGAGCCTGAGAAGCCGGAGCGCTAGCTTCGGTGGAGGCGTCGGTGGGATACTACCCTGGCTGTATTGAAATTCTAACCCACACCCACATATCTGGGTGGGAGACAGTGTCAGGTGGGCAGTTTGACTGGGGCGGTCGCCTCCTAAAGAGTAACGGAGGCGCCCAAAGGTTCCCTCAGAATGGTTGGAAATCATTCGCAGAGTGTAAAGGCACAAGGGAGCTTGACTGCGAGACCTACAAGTCGAGCAGGGACGAAAGTCGGGCTTAGTGATCCGGTGGTTCCGCATGGAAGGGCCATCGCTCAACGGATAAAAGCTACCCGGGGATAACAGGCTTATCTCCCCAAGAGTCCACATCGACGGGGAGGTTTGGCACCTCGATGTCGGCTCATCGCATCCTGGGGCTGTAGTCGGTCCCAAGGGTTGGGCTGTTCGCCCATTAAAGCGGTACGCGAGCTGGGTTCAGAACGTCGTGAGACAGTTCGGTCCCTATCCGTCGTGGGCGCAGGAAATTTGAGAGGAGCTGTCCTTAGTACGAGAGGACCGGGATGGACGCACCGCTGGTGTACCAGTTGTCTTGCCAAAGGCATCGCTGGGTAGCTATGTGCGGACGGGATAAGTGCTGAAAGCATCTAAGCATGAAGCCCCCCTCAAGATGAGATTTCCCATAGCGTCAAGCTAGTAAGATCCCTGAAAGATGATCAGGTTGATAGGTCAGAGGTGGAAGCGTGGCAACATGTGGAGCTGACTGATACTAATCGATCGAGGACTTAACCATTTTTAAAGCGATCTCGTTCTTAATACTTCTTCTGCATTATCTAGTTTTGAGGGAATAAGCCTCAAAAAAAATAGTCCGGTAATTATGGCAAGAAGGTCACACCCGTTCCCATACCGAACACGGAAGTTAAGCTTCTTTGCGCCGATGGTAGTTGGGACTTTGTCCCTGTGAGAGTAGGACGTTGCCGGGCAAATTAAAAGGACAACCTTAATTGGGTTGTCCCTTTTTTGTTATATCAAAAATTATTACTTCAATTCTGCTAGCCCTAAGGGCGATGAAAAAAGCGTAGGTGCCCTTAGGGGCTAGCCAATCAGCGAGTTTTTTTATCACAAAACCATCCATTTAATTCCAATCACCCCATCAAAAATTGATGAATTAAAAATGGACCCTTTTTTTGGGTTATATTCAAAAAAGAATTAATAAATGGATAGTCCCTATTAGGCATCATTTTTATTAATTCCCCCCACCACTCTGTTTCATAGCGAGCAATCATGCTTAGGTTATAAAGAAGTAAATAATGGGTTAAAAGTTCAGGAAAATGAAAAAGGTTATTTTTGTTAAGTGGTAGGGTGTACGATTCCATTTCTAAATTGAATTTTAAGGGCGTCGGATTTTTAAGGGCCTTATCATCTAACCTAAATTTAAGGGTATCCTGATCAAAAAATAATGAGTTGAATTTTGTAGAAAAAAACTCCTTAAATCGACCTTCAGTCATATGATAGTGATCTAAAATTTTCTCTGGAATAGTAAAATAGTCACCGCACCGTTCTAATGTCATAAATGTTTGTTTTGCTTCAAGTTTGACAAATAATTCATCTAATTCAGGAATAAGCTTGAGCAATTCCTCCATTGTAATTTTATCACCTTCTAATTGTTCCATGTGGAACATAGTTTCTGACATAAATGGGAAAAGGCCGTTTCTTTGAAATTTTACTTCATCGTGGAAAAACTGATAGTTTTGTTTTTTTCTTTTTCTTGTTGAGACACCATGTGCTAGTACAGATGTCGTTTCAGGATATAATGGATTAACGGTCAAAATACAAGCCTTTATTAAGTGGACAAATCCATAAAAAAGAAGGATTGGCTTTAAAATGAGTGGTGCCTTCTCAGACTGTTCATAATAAATTTGGCCATGTTCCAGATAATATAAAAAGGCATAACAGTTATCAAAGCCTTTTTGTGAGGGATTATCAAGATTTTGTGCCTGATATTTCTTTTTTAAATAGGCCTGCGTGTTTTCAGCAGAAAAAAAGAATGTGTAACTTTTCCAGCCATTATATAGGGGATCCAACTTCTTACCTCCATTTTTTTGAATAATCAGTATAAATATTCTTCCTTGACAGTATTTTGTCCAATTGATAACCTACAAATAATAATTTTTTTGAACGGGAGGAATTTTACATGTGGGAAAGTAAGTTTGCTAAAGAAGGATTAACCTTTGATGATGTTTTATTAATTCCAGGTAAATCGGAGGTATTGCCCCGTGATGTTGATCTTCACGTGGAAATGGCTAAAAATGTAAGGTTGAATATTCCGATTATAAGTGCGGGCATGGATACTGTGACCCAGGCAGAAATGGCTATTGCAATGGCACGTCAAGGCGGACTAGGTATTATTCATAAGAACATGACTATTGAACAGCAAGCAGAGCAGGTACAAAAGGTGAAGAGGTCTGAGAGTGGAGTTATTACCGATCCCTTTTTCTTAACACCAGAACATCAAGTATATGATGCTGAACATTTGATGGGTAAATATCGGATTTCTGGTGTCCCCATCGTAAATAACATGGATGAGCAAAAGCTCGTTGGGATTATTACAAATAGAGATCTTCGTTTTATCCAGGATTATTCATTTAAAATTTCCGAGGTAATGACAAAGGAAAAACTTGTTACTGCTCCAGTTGGAACAACATTGAAAGAGGCAGAAAAGATACTTCAAAAATATAAAATTGAAAAGCTTCCGCTTGTAAATAAAGATGGAGTGTTAAAGGGATTAATTACAATTAAGGATATTGAAAAAGTAATTGAATTCCCTTATTCGGCCAAGGATAAGCAAGGGCGGTTATTAGCAGGTGCTGCTGTAGGTGTAACAAAGGATACAATGAAACGGGTTGATATGCTGGTAAAAGCTAATGTGGACGTCATCGTTCTAGATACTGCTCATGGACATTCAAAAGGGGTTCTAGATATGGTAAGCGAGATTCGCACTGCTTATCCTGATTTGACAATTATTGCTGGCAATGTGGCGACTGCAGAAGCCACTAGGGCATTAATTGAAGCGGGCGCGGATATCGTTAAAGTAGGAATTGGACCAGGTTCTATTTGTACAACGCGTGTAGTTGCCGGTGTTGGTGTTCCTCAAATAACTGCAGTTTATGACTGTGCAACAGAAGCTAGAAAGCACGGGAAAACGATTATTGCAGATGGTGGAATTAAATATTCAGGAGACATCGTTAAAGCACTAGCAGCAGGTGGTCATGCAGTCATGTTAGGCAGTCTATTAGCTGGAGTATCTGAGAGTCCCGGAGAGACGGAAATATTCCAGGGGCGCCGTTTTAAAGTGTATCGTGGCATGGGCTCAGTAGCTGCTATGGAAAATGGGTCAAAAGACCGTTATTTCCAAGAAGAAAGTAAAAAGTTCGTTCCAGAAGGAATTGAGGGTCGTCTACCTTATAAAGGTCCTTTGGCTGAAACAATTTATCAGCTAGTAGGGGGATTACGATCTGGTATGGGTTATTGCGGAACAAAAGATCTTAAGGCATTAAGGGAAGAAGCTCAATTTATTAAAATGACTGGTGCTGGATTAAGGGAGAGCCATCCACATGATGTTCAAATAACAAAAGAGGCCCCTAATTATTCAATATCTTAAAAAAGAGAAGCTTGCCTTCTCTTTTTTTCTGAATATAATTCTTGGATTGAAATTGGAAAAACAATAGGTCCTGCTCTGTCTATGATTTGTTTAGTAGTTATGTTAAAATAACAAAAGTGTATAAATTCGTTGGAGGGCGTTAAAGTGAACAAACATTTTAGTAAAAAGTGTGTTGCCAGTGTAATGGCAACCATCATGTTTTTTAGTCTCTTTGTGGGTCTTAATAAAGCTGAGGCCCAAGCATCACTAAATGTTAATGCTGCTGGAGCTATTTTGGTTGATGGACAAACAGGTAAAGTCTTATATGAGAAAAATGCAGATACTGTCTTAGGAATTGCTAGTATGACAAAAATGATGACTGAGTACATCCTGCAAGATGCTATTAAACATGGCAGGGTTAAATGGGATCAAGAATATACTGTAAACAGCTTTGTCTCTCAACTATCCCATAAAACTGAATTGTCAAATGTTCCATTACGCTCTGCTGGGAAATATACAATCAAGGAATTATACGATCAAATGGCAATTTATTCTTCTAACAGTGCTACGATTGCTATAGCTGAAACTATTGCCGGATCAGAAGCAAATTTTGTGAAAATGATGAATGATCAAGCAAAAAAACTTGGTTTAAAAGATTATAAATTTGTAAATTCTACAGGTCTGAATAACAGTGACTATCAAGGACACCAGCCAACAGGTGGTCCGGATGATGAAAATGCGATGTCAACACGCTCTGTGGCTACCCTAGCCTTTCGTTTAATAAATGATTTTCCTAATGTATTAAAAACGACAAGTATTTCTAAACAAAAGTCTGTGGACGGCGTAAATATGCCAAATTGGAACTGGATGCTTCCTGGCTTGGTATACGGATATCAAGGTATGGATGGATTAAAAACAGGAACAACAGATTTTGCAGGCTATTGTTTTACTGGCACAGCCATGCGTGACGGAAAGAGATTTATAACTGTTGTTCAGAATGCTACTGATGCAAGCGGCAAGGGCAGTTATGAAGCCCGTTTTGGAGAAACAAGAAAAATGATGGATTATGCGTTCAGTAATTTTACTAAAGAGGAAATTGTTCCTAAAGATTATCAAATTAAGGGACATAAATATGTTAAAGTAATTAAGGGTAAAGACAATAAAGTTGAAATATACACAAAATCGCCAATAAATATGGTGATTCTAAATGGTGATAAGAAAAATTATCAGCCAGTACTCGTATTGGAAAAAAGCAAATTAACGAAAAATGGTGAATTAGAAGCTCCTGTTAAAAAAGGAGAAAAAATAGGTATTCTTACCATTAAAACTAAAAATGGTGAAAAAGTTAGTTTCTTGACAGCAGAAGGTCAAAAGAAACTTCAAGCTGATGTAATTGCTGCCAAGACAGTCGAAAAGGCAAACTGGTTCGTCCTGATGATGAGAGGAATTGGCGGATTCTTTGGGGACCTCTTTGGTGGTATTTCTTCTGCCGTTAAAGGATGGTTCTAATGAAAAAGGGATTTCTGCCTTGACAGAAGTCCCTTTTTGTTGTTTATTTTCATTATGGAGATAATTCCGATTGAATTAATAAAATTTCCTTAATGTTTAATAATAGTACATATAACTAAAGGGAAATATAAAAATTAGAGGGGGATTTACAATGAGAACAGGTACAGATCGTGTTAAACGTGGAATGGCAGAAATGCAAAAGGGTGGCGTCATTATGGACGTTATCAATGCAGAACAGGCAAAAATTGCTGAAGAGGCTGGCGCAGTTGCAGTTATGGCATTAGAGCGTGTGCCATCAGATATCCGTGCAGCTGGTGGAGTTGCTAGAATGGCAGACCCACGGATTATGGAAGATGTAATGGGCGCTGTTTCGATTCCAGTTATGGCAAAAGCACGTATTGGTCATATTGTAGAAGCGCGAATACTTGAAGCAATGGGTGTCGACTACATTGATGAAAGTGAAGTATTAACACCAGCTGATGAGGAATATCATTTAAATAAAAAAGACTATACAGTTCCATTTGTTTGTGGTTGTCGTGACCTGGGTGAAGCTGCACGCCGTATTGGTGAAGGTGCTTCAATGCTCCGTACAAAAGGTGAACCAGGAACAGGAAACATTGTTGAAGCTGTCCGCCATATTCGCAAGGTAAATGCACAGGTCCGTAAGGTTGCTTCAATGAATGAAGATGAACTTATGACAGAAGCAAAACTATTAGGTGCTCCATATGAAATCTTACTTGAAATTAAACGCCTTGGACATCTTCCAGTTGTTAATTTCGCAGCTGGCGGTGTCGCAACACCTGCTGATGCGGCCCTCATGATGCAGTTAGGTGCTGATGGCGTCTTTGTTGGTTCAGGTATTTTTAAATCAGAAAATCCTGCAAAATTTGCTCGAGCAATCGTAGAGGCTACAACACATTATCAAGATTATAAACTTATTGCTGAGATTTCAAAAGATCTTGGAGTAGCAATGAAGGGTATTGAGATTTCAACGATCGCACCTGGATCACGTATGCAGGAACGCGGCTGGTAAGGAGAATTACAATGGTTAAAATAGGAGTTCTAGCTCTTCAAGGGGCGGTTCGTGAACACGTTAGGGCAATTGAGGCATGTGGTGTACAAGCAGTTGTTATTAAGCAGAAGGAACAACTGCAAGATGTAGATGGATTGATTCTCCCTGGAGGAGAAAGCACTACGATGCGCCGTTTGATTGATAAGTATGATTTTATGGATGCTTTAAGGGAATTTGCTCGTATTGGTAAACCGATGTTTGGTACATGTGCAGGTTTAATTTTATTGGCAAAAAAAATCGTTGGCTATGAAACACCACATATTGGTGTGATGGACATTACTGTTGAAAGAAATTCATTTGGGCGTCAGCGCGAAAGCTTTGAAGATAGCCTTATGATAAAAGGGGCTGCTGAAGATTTCCCCGCAGTGTTTATCCGTGCACCGCACATCGTTGAGGCAGGAGAAAATGTTGAAATCCTTTCAAAGCATGATGACCGCATTGTCGCCGCGCGAGAAGGTCAATTTCTTGGATGTTCTTTTCATCCTGAATTAACGGATGATAGTCGCTTTACTGCTTACTTTGTTGAGATGGTCAAAGAGGCAAAAGCAAAACAATTTGCATAATCTGGTTGCATTTGGCTAAAAATTATAGTAAATTAAATTACAAAATATTTCATAATGAAAAAGCATTGAGAGGAAATAGTAACAAAACCTTTACACTTAAGAGAACCGGTGGTTGGTGCAAATCGGTGTGTGAAGCTTGTGAATCCATCCTTGAGCAAAGTGCGGAACGCTCTCATTAAAGGAGTAAGTAAGTACTTTCGGTTAAAACCGTTAAAGTTTTTCAAGGTGGACAGTATTTTTGCTGTTAACCAGGGTGGTAACGCGGGTAACTCTCGTCCCTGTTTTAGGGATGGGGGTTTTTTGTTGTTATAACGATTGTTGTTGAGCATGAACAAGTTGATAACTTTGATAAGTGAATCGATGTCAAACAGGCTATTCAAGGCACATGTAATTTAACTAAATATATTTTCAAAAGGAGTGTAAGCACAGATGCTTGATTTAAAAAACTTAAGAGCTAATTTTATTGAAGTAAAAGAGAAGCTTCAGCACCGTGGAGAAGATTTAACTGATCTTGGAAAATTTGAAGATCTAGATCTGAAGAGACGTGAGTTAATTGTTGAATCTGAGCAATTAAAAAGCAAGCGAAATGAAGTAACCCAGCAGGTGGCTGCTTTGAAGCGGGAAAAGAAAGATGCTGACCAACTTATTACAGAAATGAGAGAGGTTGGAGATCGGATTAAGTCGCTTGATGATACGTTAAGGGATGTGGAGGAAACACTTGATTCACTTCTTTTAAGTATCCCAAATATTCCACATGAAAGTGTTCCGGTTGGTGAATCTGAGGACGATAACGTGGAAATTCGTAAATGGGGCGAACTTAGAGAGTTTGGCTTTGAACCAAAACCACACTGGGATGTAGCTACCGCCCTTGATATTCTCGACTTTGAACGTGCAGGTAAGGTAACTGGAAGTCGCTTTGTTTTCTACAAAGGCCTAGGTGCTCGTTTAGAACGTGCATTGATTAGCTTTATGCTTGACCTTCATGTAGATGAGCATGGATACACAGAAGTGCTCCCGCCGTACATGGTTAACAGAGCAAGCATGACCGGAACAGGGCAGTTACCAAAATTTGAAGAAGATGCTTTTTTAATTGAAAATGAAGATTATTTTCTGATTCCAACAGCTGAAGTACCTGTTACCAACATGCACCGTGATGAAATTTTAAATAGCGAAGATTTGCCAATCCGCTACGCTGCCTTCAGTGCTTGCTTCCGTTCAGAGGCTGGTTCAGCAGGGCGTGATACTAGGGGATTAATTCGTCAACATCAATTCAATAAAGTGGAGTTGGTTAAGTTTGTTAAGCCGGAAGATTCCTATGCTGAACTTGAAAAACTAACCAATGATGCGGAAAAAGTACTGCAATTACTTGAATTACCATATCGTGTATTAAGTATGTGTACTGGTGACCTTGGATTTACTGCAGCAAAAAAATATGATATTGAAGTTTGGATTCCTAGCTATGGGATGTACCGTGAGATTTCTTCGTGTAGTAATTTTGAGGCATTTCAGGCAAGAAGAGCAGGTATTCGTTTTAGACGTGATCCTAAGGCTAAGCCAGAACATGTACACACATTAAATGGTTCCGGTCTAGCGATTGGGCGAACAGTAGCTGCAATCTTAGAGAATTACCAGCAGGATGATGGAAGTGTGATTATCCCTAAAGTATTACGACCATACATGGGTAATCGTGAAGTTATTAAACGTTAATAATGAGCGTTCGAGCGGGGATATCCCTGCTCGAAAAAAACTTATATTGTTTTGTTGACAAGTAATAATATATATGATAAATTATTACTTGTCGATACGGAGGAATACCCAAGTTCGGCTGAAGGGATCGGTCTTGAAAACCGACAGGCGGGTAACACCGCGCGGGGGTTCGAATCCCTCTTCCTCCTCCATTTTAATATTATTAACTTTCGCGCATAAAACTGGAGATCAAATTCGTTACAAGAAATTGTAACGATTTTTTTATGGAAAAAAAGATTTTCTCAAAAAAAACACCTACTGGCTTAGCCAATAGGTGCTTTTTAAATGAAGAACAAAAGCTGAGGTTTGCAGTCGTTCCGTTTTACCGCCATGTTAATTTTGTATTTAATACCTCTTTTAATTTTTCGTCTACATCACGGCAAATTTTTATAGCATCTTCAGGGTTTTTGACAACATCAGTTATATCCATATCAATAATTAACACATCACTTGCATCGTAATGATTGATGACCCAGTCGTCATAGCCCTTCCAAACTTCAAAGTAGTATTCCTTCAGCTCAGGGTTAATTTCGAAACTTCTGCCCCTTGCCATAATTCGATCCATAACTGTATCAAATGATCCTTTTAAATAAACCATAAGATCAGGAGCCTTCTTTGGAAGTTCATTCAATTCTTCCATCATATTTTCAACAAGATCTTCATACATTCTAAATTCTAGTTCTGAAATTCTACCTAACGATTTATTTACATAGGCAAAATACCAATCTTCATAGATTGAACGATCCTGAATGGTGTAAATAGGCTCATGCCAGCTTACACATTCCTTAACCGTTTTGAAACGTTTATTTAAGAAAAAAAGCTGTAAAAGGAAAGGAATTCTTTTCGCTTCTAATTCTTCTGGTGTGAGTTGATAATATAGCGGGAGAATAGGATTGTCATCGACCGCTTCGTAAAAAACCTTACTATCAATACCTTTATTTTGAAAATGCGCATTTAATGTATCTGCAACACTTGTTTTTCCAAGACCAATCATACCACCAATAACGATACTCACGAACATCCCCCTGCTCCAATATTGTTTACCCAGCTACTCGTATTTATTGAAAGTGAAAGCTTTTCAAAAATTTGTTTTAAGTCATACTCACTTTTTACAAAATCAACTTCATCCCCATTAAAGCGAAGAACGGGAATTTCAGGATGTTGTTTTTCAAAGTTTGTAATAGCTTCCTCGTAGTCAATGGATAGTTGTTCTAAATATAAGGGGCTTATTTTCTTTTCAATCTCTCGCCCTCTCATTTTAATTCTCTTTAATAAAGTATCTAAACTCGCATTCAAGTAAATGATGACATTCGGTTTCGGCATATCTTTAGTAAGAATTTGATAGATCTGATAGTACTTCTGATATTCAATATGATTTAATGAGCGTTGGGCAAAAATTAAATTTTTGAAAATATGATAATCAGCTACGACTGACTGATTTTTGCATAAGTAATGGGAGTTTATATCTCCAAGCTGTTTATAGCGATTGCAAAGGAAAAACATTTCTGTTTGGAAACTCCATTCTTCGATATTTTCATAAAACTTCCCCAAAAATGGATTTTCATCAACAATTTCTTTTAATAGAGCAAAATGGAACTGTTTAGAAATGGCCTTTGCAAGAGATGTTTTTCCTACACCAATTGGCCCTTCAACAGTAATAAAGGGTGTATCCCCCATTGCATGTCCTCCTTCTCCAACTGCTTGTACTATCTGTTTGTTTTACAACAATAATTTTTAGTGGCTTTTCAAAGTATAAATAACGTCTTTGAACTCTCTATAGGTATCCAACTACAGCGATAAGCCCTGCGGAGGTGCATCTCGGTTCATTTGACGCAAAGAATATTCTATCATAATCCGGGGTAGGAATGGATATCCAAAATTAAGAAGAGTGATATTTTCGTGGCGAAAAAATGAAAAAACTGCCGAAAAACGACAGTTTTTGATTGATTATGTTTTTTTTACAACGTCAAAATTTTCGACGATCAAAAGCCAATTTTGTGGGAAAGACAAACCGAGTTTCCAATAGCTCATTCCCCTTAAATTTAGCTCTTTTATTAAATCAAACTTGGCCTGAATGGATCTGGCATCTTCAAACCAAACTTCGTGCTGTTTGCCACTTTCATCTTTATATTTGAAAAAGGGTGCCTGTGCCTTATTATCATAATCAATAGGAACGCTGTGCTTGGCTGCCAACTGTATCGCTTGTTGTGGACTGACCGCTTTCGCGATCGAACCCTTGACAAATGGAAGAGTCCAATCATAACCATATAAATTTTGCCCCATAAGAATCTTATTTGAAGGCATTTCAGATATAGCATACTCTAGTACTTTCCTAACAGGATCAATTGGGGAGACTGCCATCGCTGGGCCGCCGCTATAGCCCCATTCGTAAGTCATAATAACAACAAAGTCAGAGATTTCTCCATGTGCTTTATAATCATGGCCCTCATACCATTTTCCTTTTTGGGTAGCACTCGTTTTCGGGGCAAGCGCAGTTGACATGAACCAGCCTTCCTTTTTAAATCTTTCCTTAGCCTTCCTTAAAAAACGGTTATAAGCCTCACGGTCAACAGGTCTTAAATATTCAAAATCAAAGTGAATGTCTCTAAACCCATATTTCTTTGCAGTCGCCACAATATTATCTAAGAATTTATCCTGGATTGCTATCTCATTTAATAAAATACGCCCTAGTTCATCGCTAAATTGATCATTTTCTTGATTGTTGATGACCATCATTAGTACATTTTTGTGAGTTTTTGCAATATCTGGAAAGTTATTTAGTAAAGGTGCCTTTAATGTTCCATCACGGTTAACGTTAAAACTAAATGGAGCAAGATACGTTAAATAAGGAGAAGCTTCACGGGCACTGTTTTCTAGTGATGGAGCAACAGTGGTTCCTCGTGGTTCTACATAACCATTAAATTCAGCTTTCCGTTTCTTCCCCTGAGGTATATAAAGCCTAAACCCAATCTGAAGTCGCTGATTAACTGGAATTCGATTTGCTGAAGCAAGCTGTTGCACTGGAACCCCGAGCCTTTGAGCAATTGAGTACAAACTATCTCCAGCCTTTACTGTATAAAAGCTTCCTATAATTGGTATGACCATCGTTTGCCCAATAACTAGATTTTTTGGATTAGGAATCTCATTTGCTTCTACAATATCTTTTACGGTAGTACGATAAGACTTTGCAATACTATCCAAGGTTTCGTTCTTTTGGACAACATGAATTTGCATCATTCATCCCTCCTTATGTAACTACGCTACAACCATTCTATGAGTGGTAAGAGGGATAAATGTTATAATATTAATAAATTTTGCATATCAATAGGTTCAATTGATGCTTTTAATACGTTTTTCATCATTACTAAAGCATACCGATTATCATCTTCATCAACGGAGGTAATGCAATTTGATGGGACTACAATCTTAAATTCCCGCATGTATGCATCATTTGCGGTAAATAGCACACAAATATTTCCGGCAATCCCTGTTAGAATAAGCGTGTTAACCTTTAGTTGATGTAATAAAATAGTAAGGGCGGTCCCATAAAAAGCAGAGTGCTTTGGTTTTATTAAAAAGTAATCATCATCGTCGGGAAGAAGTTGTTTGAAAATAGGGTCACTCTTTTCATTTCGGCAAAACGTAACGATCTTTTCTAGATTGGCTTGCCACAAATTATAATGGTCATTAATAAAAATAACAGGCCAATTCCTAGTGTTAAAATGTTCCTTTAGGTGATTGATTGGCTGAACAATCTGTAATGTTTTTTTAGCAAGCGTTGAACCATGGGTAAAGTCAAAATTGTTAATAATATCAATAATGATAAGCGCATAGCGATTATTATCCATTTTTTTCTCTCCTTTGCCCTTATTTTGAGGCGAAGGATGGCTTTTTATTTAAAGAATTTTGAAGGCGGGTTTTTATAGTGTTCATGAATGAGCAAGATGAATATTTTATGAGAGAAGCTATTAATGAAGCAAAAAAGGCTGAAGCACTTGCGGAAGTACCAATTGGGGCGGTGCTTGTTTATAAGGGTGAAATTATTTCCCGGGGATATAATTTAAGGGAGAGTCAACAAAATGCTGTTGCACATGCAGAACTCCTTGCTATTGAGCAGGCTTGTAAGAAAATAGGATCTTGGCGTCTTGAAGATACAACTTTATATGTCACTCTTGAACCATGCCCGATGTGTTCTGGTGCGATTATGTTATCAAGAATTAAGCGAGTTGTTTATGGGGCTCCCGACCCAAAAGGGGGTTGTGCAGGAACACTGATGAATCTGTTGCAGGATAAGAGGTTCAATCATCAAAGCGAGGTTGTTAATGGAGTACTGGCAGAGGAATGTGGACATATGCTTTCCGCCTTTTTTAGGACTATTAGAGATAAAAGGAAATTAGAGAAAAAGAAAGAATAGAAATTAAATCGATAGAATTACATAATTTTACAGGCAATAAGCGTTGCTTTTTCTTAGAAAAGTTAGTATACTAAAAAAGCGTCGAACAAGGCGCCTAAATTTGGTATCAATTTTGCCGTGCTAAGCGGGGAGGTAGCGGTGCCCTGTACTCGCAATCCGCTCTAGCGAGGCTGAATCCCCTCCTGAGGCTGACATACTGTAGGGTCTGCCTTAAGTAAGTAGTGTTGACACCCGGGTCCTACGCAATGGGAATCCATGAACCATGTCAGGTCCGGAAGGAAGCAGCATTAAGTGGACGCTCCCATGTGCCGCAGGGTTGCCTGGGTCGAGCTAACTGCTTAAGTAGCGCTTATGGGTGTCAGTCGACGGAGGGTGCACGGCAGTTATACATATTTCAACTACAAATGAAACTCATCTCTGTTTAGGGATGAGTTTTTTATTTGGATCAGGAGTGGAGTTTCGGAAAAAGGATCCAACAAATCTGTTAAGCAAAAAGTAATTTTTTTCATAACGAATTAGGTGAAGAATAGCTATGCTCACACTGCTCTATTATGTTAATTTAGTAATTGACTCAATTCAGTTAGAGGTTCATGTAATAACATCCTACTAATTTTGTAGAAGTCATGATTTCATTTTGTAAAAATAGAAAAGGATACGTTATAATAGGGAAGATGGAGATTGGAAAGGGGCGATGTTAATTTGGCATATCAAGCATTATACCGTGTTTGGCGTCCGCAACAATTTTTTGATGTAGTTGGACAAGAGCATGTGACAAAGACATTGCAAAACGCCCTGCTCCAACAAAAAATATCGCATGCCTATCTTTTTTCTGGTCCAAGGGGAACAGGAAAAACAAGTGCGGCAAAGATTTTGGCGAAAGCGGTAAACTGTGAAATGGCTCCTATCTCAGAGCCATGCAATGAATGTGCTGCGTGTAAGGGTATTACAAACGGAACAATCTCAGATGTCATTGAAATTGATGCTGCATCAAACAATGGGGTTGAAGAAATACGTGATATACGTGACAAGGTTAAATATGCACCGAGTGTGGTGAAATACAAGGTTTATATAATAGACGAAGTACATATGCTTTCCATTGGAGCGTTTAATGCTTTGTTAAAAACACTTGAAGAGCCACCTAAGCATGTTATCTTCATCTTGGCTACAACCGAGCCACATAAAATCCCGCTTACAATAATCTCTAGGTGTCAACGATATGACTTTAAACGAATAACCGCACAAGCGATTGTTAACCGTATGAAATTGATTGTGGAAGAGACAGGGATTGATTGTGAGGAAACTGCGCTGCAAATTATTGCAAGGGCAGCAGAAGGCGGAATGAGGGATGCGCTAAGCTTATTAGACCAAGCTATCTCATTTAGCCAAGGTTGTGTTTCATATGAGGATGCCTTAACTGTTACGGGCTCCGTGTCACAAGGTTTCTTGAACCAAATAGCAAAGGCTATTTGTGAAAAAGACGTTTTGACTGGGTTAGAAACCCTTGAGGAGTTACTCTATCAAGGAAAGGATCCATCCCGCTTTATCGAGGATTTTATTTTGTTTTATCGGGATATGCTGCTTTATAAAACAGCCCCGTCCCTTGAAGAGTCTCTGGAAAGAGTTTTACTTGATGATGATTTTCAAAAGATAGCTGAATTCATTCATGCAGAACAAATATATCAGTTGATTGATATCTTAAATAAAACTCAGACAGAAATGCGTTGGACAAATCACTCAAAAATATTTCTTGAAGTAGCAATAGTGAGATTGTGCCAAATGGAGGAAAGAAAGACCCAACAAGTTCAAACAAATGAAATTGGGCAGCTCCTCACACGGATTGAACAACTTGAACTGGAGCTTCGTGAATTAAAAATTAACGGAGTGGCAATTCCCCAAGATGCCATCGTTCAAAAGCCGGCACAACGCGTCTCTAGACGGGGATTTCAGCCTCCCGTCGGTAAAATTAACGAAGTATTGAGCCTTGCTACCAAAAATGATTTAAATCAAATTAAAAGCCAATGGGGCAAAATGTTATCCAAGTTAATGAAGTCACATGCAGCATTGTTAAATGAAGCAGAACCAATTGCTGCTTCAACCACTGCTTTTATTATCAAGTTTAAACATGAAATTCACTGCCAGATGGCAATGGAAAATAACAGTTTTATTGAAAAGATAAGTACTATATTTCAAGAGCTGAATGGACATAAATTATCTGTTCTAGGTGTACCGGAAGAACAATGGTTAACCATTCGGGAGAGTTTTTTGAACAGTCACCAGACTCACGATGGCGAAGAAACTGAAGTGAAAAATGAGGAAGATCCTCTTGTTTCGGAGGCGAAAAAACAGTTTGGTGCTGAATTTATAGAAATAGTTGACTAAAAAATGGAGGTAGACGTACATGCAACGTGGTGGAATGGGAAATATGCAAAATATGATGAAGCAAATGCAAAAAATGCAAAAGAAAATGCAAGAGGCACAAGAAGAGTTAGGAGAGAAAAAGATTGAAGGAACTGCCGGAGGTGGCATGGTTTCGGTTACGATAAC